>JAIORK010000046.1 GCA_021108215.1 bacterium
AACGGCGGCCGTAACTATAACGGTCCTAAGGTAGCGAAATTCCTTGTCGGGTAAATTCCGACCTGCACGAATGGAGTAACGATCTGACCACTGTCTCGACGCAAGGCTCGGCGAAATTGTAGTCTCTGTGAAGATGCAGAGTACCCACAGAAAGACGGAAAGACCCCGTGGAGCTTTACTGTAGCTTGGCATTGGGTTTTGGTAATGTATGTGTAGGATAGGTGGGAGGCTTTGAAGTCGGGGCGCTAGCTTCGGCAGAGCCGCCGTTGAAATACCACCCTTAGGTTACTGGAACTCTAACCTCAACCCGTGAATCCGGGTGAGGGACATTGTCTGGTGGGCAGTTTGACTGGGGCGGTCGCCTCCTAAATTGTAACGGAGGCGCCCAAAGGTTCCCTCAGCGCGGTCGGCAATCGCGCTAACGAGTGTAAAGGCATATGGGAGCTTGACTGCGAGACCTACAAGTCGAGCAGATGCGAAAGCAGGGCTTAGTGATCCGGTGGTACCGTGTGGAAGGGCCATCGCTCATCGGATAAAAGCTACCCCGGGGATAACAGGCTGATCTTCTCCAAGAGTTCACATCGACGAGAAGGTTTGGCACCTCGATGTCGGCTCATCACATCCTGGGGCTGAAGTCGGTCCCAAGGGTTGGGCTGTTCGCCCATTAAAGTGGTACGTGAGCTGGGTTCAAAACGTCGTGAGACAGTTTGGTCCCTATCTTCTGTGGGCGTAGGATATTTGCGGGGATCTGTCCTTAGTACGAGAGGACCGGGATGGACAAACCTATGGTGTTCCAGTTGTGCCGCCAGGTGCAGCGCTGGGTAGCTATGTTTGGAAGGGATAAACGCTGAAAGCATCTAAGTGTGAAGCCCACCTCAAGATTAGATATCCCCTGGAGTAATCCAGCTGAAGGCTCCTTGTAGACAACAAGGTTGATAGGCCAGAGGTGTAAGCACAGTAATGTGTTTAGCTGACTGGTACTAATAGGCCGTGAGGCTTGACCATATTATATGGCTGCATAGCTGTTTGGTATTATGTACAAACTCAGAGAGAAAATAGTTTTCATTATGTCATAATTATTGTAGGGAATGGTCGCGACCATTCCCTACAGACAATTTATTAACACCTTCCGGTGTCAATAGCGAGAGGGCCACACCCGTTCCCATTCCGAACACGGTCGTTAAGCCTCTCAGCGCCGATGATACTGCACGGGTGACTGTGTGGGAAAGTAGGACGTCGCCGGATTAAAAATAAAAAAAAGCCCTGCGCCTTTATGGTGCAGGGCTTTTTTTTATTTTTAATCAGAGCAATAGAGCAAGTAGAAAAAGCTCAATTGCGGTCTGCTGCTCAGCTGTTCAATTGTTCGAAGATTTTCACCGCAGAGACGCAGAGAGCGCAGAGAAATAATATTGACTAAGATAAAAATTAAATGTATAACCACGAAACGAACACGAATTGAAGGGAATTAAAATGAAAAAAGCTCCCCTGGAATGTAACCTTACAAACTACTCTAAAGATGGGAGCGAATTGACATCCACAACAATACATGCAGATGAGATTTCAAGAGATGAATATGATCAAAATTTGAAAGATGATGAAATTAGCAGTGCGTTTGATGGAGAACCATTATATCTTCGATTAATCAAACCGCTAGAACCGTTGGGTAGAAATCACTGTGAAGATAATACGATAGGATCTTACTATCATATTTTAAATGATACTGACGATATAAGATCGGCTTTCAATATTCCGAATGAAAACCCACTAACTGAGTATCACAAATATCGTTTGGGCAAAGGTACGAAAATAATGAAAGGTCGTACTAAAGGTGGTCATGGCGGTGATCAAATCAGAGTAAGTATAGAATCAAAATATGAAATCGAAGTTATTAAATAAACGCTTCTTAAATATTGTTGTTTTTACCCTGAAGATATCCGCGCCCTCTGCGTCTCTGCGGTGAAACTTTTTGCTTTTATCCCCGAAAGTTCTTCGCGTTCTTTGCGTCTTCTTGTGCCCGTTTTTCGGGTATGCGGTAAAATATTCCGAATGTTTTTTTCTGACTGCTGTAGGGAACGGTCGCGACCGTTCCCTACAATTTAATTATTGATTGCCAATTCTCGGTCGGCCATTTAAAATCCTGCATGTGTTTTACGACGGAAAAGAAGGTGATTATATTGACGGAATTTAAGACGGTTATCGAGGATTTTAGATCGGATTTTAAAAAGATGATGGAAGTTATTCAGCTGCATCATTTTGAATTTCAAGCGGAATTTAAAATTGTAAAGTGTGATATTCGTGGATTGAAAGATGATGTAAGCGTATTGAAAAGCGATGTGGGTTCTTTAAAAGAACAAGTCGCTTTTTTACATGAAGGGCAAACAGAAATTAAAAATTCATTAAAACTGAAGGTGGATCGGGATGAGTTTTTTGGTCTGGAGATGCGTGTTGCCAGGTTGGAGAACAAAGTGGCTTAAGGCATTCGCAGTTGGTTTGTTGTTGGAATGATTGGTGTCATATTAGGAATTAAGTAGTGTGGAAAAATCCCTGAAGATGTCATTCTTCAGGGATTTTTGTTTTCGCAGGAGTGTCTTCTAAAATCCTTGATTTTATTAGAAAATCAATAAAATTTATATTACAATGCAATCGTTGTCCCAAGAATGAAAAGTAGAATATAGGTCTGTGAAAATCAAGGGATTGGTTGCATTGGCAGTATTTTATGGGGACCCAAGTGATGGCGGGTAAAAGTGCGGAATCCTTGTT
The DNA here is from genome assembly GCA_021108215.1 of bacterium. NCBI lineage: Bacteria > bacterium. The sequence continues at coordinate 2,761 of JAIORK010000046.1, forward strand.
CCGGCAATTTCCCGATACCCATCAAAAATACCGTCAGGGGAATTCAGCATCTTTGTTGGGTTGCATATTAGAAATTACGTCTGCCTGCTTGGCGGCATATCCGGTAGTGGAATATTTTACCGATGTAAAATACCCTAATTGGACAATGGCAGCCATGGGTGTGACCTTGTTTATGCCCGCACTTTTCATAAGCACGGCAGCAGGGAAAAACTATCAGGAAGCAGCTGAACAGTATAATCTGAGAAAGTCGGTGAAAACAAGCAGGCCGGAAAAGGAATTTGAGTGGGCGGCGACACCTTTTGCTCTGCGGTTTTCCTGGAGATTTTAAAGGGTGTTTTTTAGTGGTAAAACATTTACAGAAACTGTTTTGGCCGGGTGATACATTTCATCAAGGGGATTTAGGCCCATCATAGGTGCGCCGGCAGTTTAAAATGCGGGGGTGTGTTTGTGAAAATAAAAGGCAGTATTATCACTGGGATTCGAGAATTGATACGGGAAAAGAATTTGGAAGAAAAAGTGCTGGCGGTCTGTGATTCGCGTATGGAAAAAATTTACTTACGTACCATGGAAGTGAGCTGGGTCCCAGTACAGGATGCCGGAGATTTTTTTACTCTTTGTGCTAAGGTGCTTTTTCCCGGAGATGCGCTTGGCATTCGGAAGCTGGGAATTGAAAATGGCAAGCGGCATTTTGACGGCGGTATTTATAAAATTATTTTTAAAGTTATCAACGTCGAAGTGGTTATTAAAAAATCCGCCAGTCTTTGGCGGCGGTTTCACCAAAAAGGTATTTGTGAGGTTTCGTGCACTAAAGATAATGTTGGGATTATGTGTGTGCGAGATTATCCGGAATTGCCCGAGGCCGTACGAATGGGTGCGGGTGGAGAAGCGTTGGGAGTGGCTCAATTAACGACCAAGCGACCGGTTACCATGAAAGAGGATTTTTGCGATCCCGACGCGTGGAAGTGGATTTTTTCTTGGTGAAGCATCCGTTCTCCGGCTGGTTGATTGAGAAGCAGAGCTGCAGGATACAGATGGAATTATAATGAGTCTCTTAGAGATATACAGGAGAAATAGATGATGTTTTTTAAAAAAAAATCACTCTTGCTTTTTAGTCTGATATTGATTTTATCCAGTGGATGCGCTCATTATAATTTTCGGATTATTGTTCAGGATGTGGAGGATCAACCGCTTTCAGATGCGGTTGTTTATGTGGAATCGTATAATCAGGCGGGGGCGGTTGATTTTACGTGGGTACAAGTAAGTGGTTCCGTTACTGTTCCGCCTGAGAATGAAGCGGAAATTCGATTAAATGGTTCCAATGAGACCTTTATCGCTATTGCAGTTTTGGCTGATGGGAAAAAGCCGGTTGTGATGCGCGATTCTACCGGTGTACTTAAACCGGAAATGTGGGAATATATGGCGGAAGATCAATTGCACACCGGATTGCGCTGGGAACCCAATGTCGCTAAAATGGGATTTCCCTTTATGCATCACTACGCACTGAAAGAGCGGTTGAAAAAAAAGGAAAACTGGGTTCTGGTACATGCATTCCATCGTGTGTATGCACCCTTGGGTATTCTGGTGGAAAAAAATCAAGCGAGCCGGACAGAAAAAGAAACGTATGTTTTTTTTATTGAGAAAGTTTATAACCCGGTGTGTGCTCTGGAAGCTGCGGAACGTGCCGGGAATTTGGTGGAAAAATAATCAAGTGGCGTTTTTAAGGTAACTTTTTTCTGGGGAATTTTTAAAAAAAGTTGTATTTGTTCCGGCAGCCCTGATGTTTTGTAAGAAACGAGAGTGTTGATTTCGTTTGTTTGAGAAAATTGGAAGCACTGCTTGGGTCCGTCCGATCCTGTGTAACAGGATATAATAGGAGGTTTTTATGGGCGAGTATAAAGCCAATCAAATTATTGTGATACAGGACATGTTTAAAAAACAGCCTCAAGACGAAGCGGCTTTCATCGGCACATTATTGCCGGAGGAGCTGGAGGCTTACACAAAAGCGATGCCGATTTCATGGTTCGCGATAGAAGTGAGTGCTTCCATAACAACCAAAGCGATGCCATTTCTTTATCCCGGAGAACTGGATAAAGCATATTTTAAATTTGGTGAACATTTGGCGCGCAGCGATCTTTCGGGCATGTATAGGATTATGGTGCGTATTAGTTCAGTCCCATTTCTTTTGGATCAGACGGCAAAACTCTGGAAACTTTATCACCGTCAAGGACATATGCGTATGCAAAAAAAAGAGCGAAGCGCGGAACTGCTTATTGAAGATTATCCGGATTTCCCGGTAGCTAACCATAAAGTGATGATGGGTTATATTTACGGTGCGGTGGCATTGACCGGTGCGAAGGAAGTTAAAGTTGAAGGAAATGTCCTTGGTGTATCCACGATTGAATATAAAATATCCTGGAAATGATCTGTAAGGCGGAAGGGGAGGCATACGCAAGCTGTTTTTTTATATGTATGATGTAATGAAAAAGTGGTATTTGCGGTTAGAGCAATGCTATACTATGTAATATGAAAATTCCAAAACCCTTACAAAATATTTCGGGGATTTCCGGTACGGTAGTATTTGGAGAGATTTTTTCCAGAGGAGATAAGCCCTATTTGTCGATCAAACCAGCTTCTCGTCAGGGCAATCATGTATCCCGTCCACCTAAATTTTCACAAGTAACACAAAATTTGATTGAAGTTGAAATGTGTTATGATATTGAAGTGAAGCATGTTTCCCAGTGGAATCCGGTTGTTTTTAATGATTTTATTATTCGCTGCCAGGGAAAAAATGAGTTGCGGCGTGAATACAGCTTTTGGCAGCGTACAGTAAAGACAACATTTGGATTAAAGGCATATTCACGTTTTAATTCCAATCGCTGTACAGAATTTTATGTGCGGTTTTATTTTTTAAAAGAGGATTTGCAACGAGAAAATTTACCTGTGCGGATACAACCGGTGATTAGTTTTGAGTACTATAGTAATCGGAAATCTGATTTTATCAGAATATCAATGGAGTTGCCGGAAGCGGTGATTTGTGAGGTGCCGACAATTCATCTTCGCAAATGAAAAAAGTGATACAAAAAAGACGGATGGTTGAATAACCATCCGTCTTTTTTGTATGCTCTAAAGAACGGTCACCCTATTAAAATGCAACACCCCGGGCAATACCAACGCCCACGCCAATGCCGGTCCAGTCAACTGAAGAGCCAAAACTGTCATCAAAATTACGTGTCCCGGTATTGTAGGTTACATTAACCGAAGGTGAGGGGGCAAAACCGATTTCCTCACACCAAATACATTTGTAACCGATCTCACTGCCACCAGATATGAAAATTGCGGATGCTCGGAATTGTCCGTTTTTCCCAAAACACTAAAAATATCGACTTTGGGGCCCAGATGCCAGCCTTTGGGGGCTTCGGTGCTGCCAAGAAAAAAGCGGTAGCTGGCATCACCACCAATACCCGTTGTTTCAGCATCAAAAAGTTTGTAACTGTAATAATTTCAGCGGATCGCGATCGTGCTGGAATTTGACAAAGCTTTCTCATATTCAGCATTGGCAATACCGAATAAAAGACCAAATGGTTGAATCGTAATGTTACTTTTTTGCGTACTTGCGTTGGCCTGCTCAGCAAACAGTGTGACTACAAACGCGATCAGTAGTGCGGTGAAGATTTTTTTTGCATAAAATCTTCCTTTGGATTGAACAAAATAATGTGTAATTTAAATGCTAGTGTAGTGTCCCTAACGCTTCTTTACTTTTGGCAATTTTAGCCATGATACG
>JAIORK010000047.1 GCA_021108215.1 bacterium
GCATCACGAAAGTAGCTTTACATGCGGCTTGAGGTCAAACTCGCTGAAATACTCCTATTCTTCTTCTATTCTTCTTCTATTCTTCTTCTATTCTTCTTCTATTCTTCTTCATTTAGGAATAGTCTTTATTTTAAAGCATTTTATTTTTTTGGCTTTTTTTCCCCAATAAATTATTTTTTATTTCATTTCTAAATTACTATTTTCTATTCTTAATTTTATCGATTTTTGTTCGCTTCCACAGCGGTTTACTTTTTATTCCGCTATTTATAATCAACCTATTTTTTTTCATTTTGCTTAATAAATTGCTGATTTTTTTAATCTTTTGCCCAGGTTCAAAAATTTCCGGCAATTTATTCAAAATGAGTTCATCAATTTCCCTTCGAGTGGCTGTCTTGAATTTATCCAAATATTTCAAAATCATCTTTTCATAATGTGCATCATGAAAACCCCGGTTTTTGATATAGCGAGCCTTATCCGAGGCAATTTCTGCCACGGCTGCGGATATATAGACAGCCGGATATCGACCTTCAATAAGATTCCTTTTTTTCAGCCCCCGCGCTGCTTCACTGGATATTTTTTGTTTTTTCTGAATCCTGTCCAACGCCAGTACATCAGTCAGTTCCAAGTCTTTTTTCTCTATTAGGATGCGGGTGTAATTTTCATTGATAATCGTCCCGGGTATAATCATTTTCACATTATTTCTGTCGCTCAAATCATATTCCGGCATGGGCATGAAGCGTTTCCTCTGCTCATGGAACATCCGCCTGATTCCCATACCCAGGGTGTCAATCATATCCAGGCTGACCATGGCTTGCGCCAACAATGTATTGCGATATCGATACGGCGTGCGCTCGTGTAACAGATAATCCTCAACTTTCCCATCAAAAAAATTTCCTATGTTTTGCAAAACCAATTTATCTCTATATTCCGTAACAATGATCCGGGCATTTTGGAAATAATCCTGATGGGCAATACAGTTATTGAGTGCTTCCAACACAATATTCGGATCGTATTTCGCGATTTCCACGGGCAGCAGACGGTTGAACGGCTGGATACGGTAATTGACATTGCGAATTTTGTTATAGATTTCTTCAATGTTCAATAAAAAGGGCGGGCCAAAATGTTCATAGCCCTCCTCTTCCCCCATCAACCGCCAAGTTATTTGGACAGGATGCGGGGATAGCCGGACAGAGGCTTCCGGTTTCCCGAGCAGAATAATGGCCGCTCTTGTCAATTGTCCATCCTGTAGTAACTTTATTTTTTCTAAAAAAACTTCATCTTTCCATTTTTTAATCACTGCTTTAAGCCTGGAGTTTTTCGATGCGACTTTTTTCCTGGCCAATTTTAAGGCATCCCGATCCAAGTCTTTGATTGATGCGTTTGGGCATAATTCAGTGCTCCAGTCTTTGGGCGCCTGATTGCGTATCTCATCTTGTTCAGGGAGGGATAGCGCACCCAGCGAGCTTCCATTTCTGCCATGATAATGCCCTTGCCAGGACGTAGGAATCCCCGGCAGCGCTGCCGGTATCTGCATCAAAATTACTCGTTTTTTATTCACCTCTACTTCATATATTTCCTGGAAGGTGATGCCATTGGTTTGTTGTGCAATCTCATGTTTCAGACTCTCCAAATCTTTCTTGCTTATCCGGTAGCGAGTCCCCACAATTGTCCTTGGTAGCTTGTCTTTAATCCCAAAAATCAGCCAACCAGATTGTTTCTTTTTTAGATTGGCTTCATTACTCAAGGCAGAAAAATATTTCCCGAGCTTTCTGGAATCAAAATCTTTTTTAGCCTCTTTAAACTCAAGCCATTCTGTTTCTATAGGCATTGACCTAAACTCGGTTAGCTTTACTATTAATTGCTCTTCTGTAAACATAATGCCTCCCCTACACCAATCCCAATTCTTTCAGATATTTATCCATTTCCTTGCGGACATACGCCTCCACCAGGGCACACTCTTTTTTATTTCTCTGAAAAACATTCGCCTTCATCTAGCTGAAAATGCCGCTCAAAGTTATTATCTTGTTATCCTATTATAGGAGCCAATATCAGTTTCTTAAAAAATATTATACTTTTCTGCACCAATTTTTGAACACTGCGCGGCTTATAATTACCCTTGTTGGTTTTTCCATATCGGGCATTCCTGCCAATCTTTCGGAAAACCCATAGGCTCCCATGGCAACTCTTTATAGCGATTCAGCAGATCCAAAAAACGCTCTTGCCAGCAACTTTTTGGTGCAATAATTCTCAACAAATACCGCAAAATGGTCAAAATGGAAAACATACGATTGGTTTTTCCAAAAACATCCACCGGTTCATACCATTCCGGTTGAATCCTTTTCTCCGGGATAAATGGTTTGATTGCCAATTCCCGGTCACGTAGCCGTCCATGATGGGCACAGATGTTTCTGACATAATTCAAACTTCGGAGCCAGGAATTCAAGACCGGTCCTGGAATATCAAAGCACTTTGCGACCTTGACTTGAATGTGCTTCTCCAATTCCTGATACAAGATGAGCATATTACCGAAAGTCATAAGCTCAGACGCCATCCACAATGGCAAATCATTATGCTCCAAATATTTCTGCTTAAAATGTTTTACAAACTCTTCATGGCTTTTTTCCGCAGCATCCCGAAGGGTATTTTGCAATTTATTGATTTCATCAGATTTATTTTTCGAGCGCAAACAACTTGGGTTTAAATATACAAATGCATCTTGATGGTGAGTAGTAAATATCTCAGTCATTTTCGTTTTAACCGCAATTTCTATTCTTTCTATGGCATCAAGGACAATCAAACGCAGTTGGCGGTCAAAAGTATATCTTCTCCAGATTTTTTCAATAGTTATGTCCGGTTTAAACGTATTGTCAGGATTTCGAAAGGGATACCAATAGGTGCTAAGCCGGTAATAATTTACGCTACCTAAAATCGAGGTTAATAAGTCGCGGTCTGCTATTAATCCGCGTGAAATTAATTGGTCGGCTTGTTGTTCAAAGGTAAGTGAAGGTTTTTTATACTGCATAAAAACCCTCCTGAAAAAGAAAAACCCGCCACATTTTGGCATATCCTCGAAAGGACCTAGGCCTGGCGGGTACTAAAATTAGTATCGTAGTATTCTGATAGTTCGTCAAGCAATTTATCCGGTTTTTAGTATTCATTCCGTTGCTCATTATTTCACACCAATCCCAATTCTTTCAAATATTTATCCATTTCCTTGCGGGTTTTTCCCAGTTCCCCTTCAATTTGCTTGATCTCCTGCTGTACGGCTTTGATGTCGATATCTTCCTCTTCTTCAAAGGTATCCACATACCGCGGAATGTTGAGATTGAATTCCGCTTCTCTGATTTCATCGAGTGTAGTCAGATGAGAGTACTTTTCAATCTCTTTGAATCCTTTGTAGGTGTCGATTATTTTCTTGATATCCTGCCGGCGCAATTTGTTCTGCTTTTTGTTGTCATCAAATTCGCGGCTGGCATCAATAAAGAGGATGTGCTTATCCCGCTTGGTTTTGGCCTTGGTCCAGGACTTGCGACCCTTATTGAAGACCATGATGGCGGCCGGAATACCCGTTCCGAAAAACAATTGAGACGGCAGTCCGATAACTGCTTCCAGAATATTTTCTTCTATAAATTGCCGGCGTATTTTCCCTTCTGCGCCACTGCGGAAAAGCACACCATGCGGGACAACCACCCCGACTTTGCCTTCGCCCTCCATGGCAATATCCACCATGTGGGTGATAAAAGCATAGTCCCCGCGGCTCTTGGGAGGCAAACCACGCCAAAAACGGTTGTATGGATCGCTTTCCGCTTCTTTGATCCCCCACTTATCCAGTGAGAATGGCGGATTGGCAACCACGATGTTGAATCGAATAAGATCATCTTTTTCCAAAAGCTTGGGATTGGTGATGGTATCACACCATTCTATCCGGGCATTATCCACATCGTGCAAAAACATATTCATCCTGCACAAAGCCCAGGTTGAGCCATTACTTTCCTGACCAGCCAGAAAATAGTTTGGTGACCCAATATGTTTCCCCACTTTGATCAGAAGCGATCCTGAACCACAGGCAGGATCACATATTTTATCCCCTTCTTTGGGGTCCATCAATTCTGCAATAAGTGTGGATACTTCCGGTGGCGTGTAAAATTCCCCGGCTTTTTTACCTGCTCCTGCCGCAAATCGTTCTATCAGGTATTCATAAACATCGCCAATCACATCCCGATTGCCTATATGGGATGGTCGCAGGTCCATCTTCTCTTCATCACCAAAATCTTCAAGCAGGTTTTTGAGACGTCTATTTCGTTCTTTTGCCAGTCCCAGATTCACGTCACTATTGAAATCAATGTTACGGAATACACCTTCCAGTTTGGTTTTATTAACATCTTCCATTTTTTCCAAAGCAATATTAATCAGTTCACCGATATTATCTACATCTCTTTTTTTAAACAGATAATCAAATTCAGCTGCTTTTGGTACAACAAAGCGTTCGCGACCGAGAGCACGCTCAATCCGAGTTTTGTCACCTTTGTATTTTTCTGCATACTCTCTGCGTTTGTCTTTCCATATATCACTGGTATATTTGATAAAGAGCATGGTCAGAATATAGTTTTTGTACTCTGCCGGATCAACCGACCCTCTAAAAGAATCACAGGCTTTCCAGGCTTGATCATTGACTGTTTTTTGATTGATCGGTGAATTCATTGATATCTCCTGATTGGTAAATTTTATTGATGCAAAATTGGTTGATTAGTTTTTCTTTATTGTCTTTCAACTCATCCAACAATTGAATTTCTTTATTTTTCAGCTCGATTATTTTTTCAATCTTAGCTTGAATTTCAATCGGAGGCAATTCAATCCTTATATCTGCTAAAACTTTTATCGATACAAATGATAGATAACTGCTACCCGCTCTCTCCTGGAGCACATTTTGAATCGGCGCTTGATTAAGCCACCAGGCTAAGTATCCCGGTCTCGCTTTATCCGTTTTAAGTCTACAAACATAAAAAGTACTTGCCGCTAATACATTACTATAATTTTCTTTAATATGAACAGACTGATGATTAAACCCTCTTGCCTGAAACAAAACGTTATCTTGTTTCACTGCGTAGAGCTCCGGTTTACGCCTGGGACAAAACCTTATCAAATTGTTAAAATCTATTTTCTTGTCTTCCTTAATATCTTTTGCCTGAATAAGCCTGTACGTGCCTTCTTTTTCAGAGATGATTTTTTCACTTGATTGATATCCTGCCTGTAGTTCAACGATATCTCTTAATAATAACCTCTCCATATTTCCTCCGTAAGTAACGCGCTATAATATTTATAACAGAACTCGTAATTATTGTCAATTTTTATTTTTCGTTTTTTCAGTTACTTACTTATTTCTGTTGATTTTAAGGGGGATGTCAAGTACGATTCCAAACACAACAACACTTTCCCTGGAGGTTGAATTTATGCAGCTACTCCGTTCATCGATTCCTATGGTCTTGGAAGTCGACCACATCGACGTCAACGTCCTGCATCTTGCGTTGCATGAATACAAAGATCGCTTGAAACAAAATCGGACAACACGGTATAAGAAGGAACTCTATGAACGACTGAACCGTATGATCGCACTGGTGGATTTGATGATGTAACTAGCCAACCCTAAAAAAGTCATACTACAATTTATTTCTTGTTGAAACCTGTGCGGACTATATTTTTTAAAAATCCACCACCGCTGCATCACGAAGCACAATATCAATGGTCCCGATAATAATGCCGCTTTTAATCAAAACCGGGACCCGGCGTTTATCATTGGTGAGCCAAATATGAATCTTCCCCTGATGTTTAAAAACACCCTCAAATTTTAAATAGGGTTCGACAACCAAACAATCAAACTCCCCTGCCGGTACGCGCACCTTTTCCCGGCGAATCACTTTGACCAGCACCTCATACTGCTTGCCGTCATCTGCCAGCACGGGAATCGTCGTCTCATCACCGATTTCTTGTTCCAATGTCCGGTAAAAATAAAATTCCGAGAGCACATCCTGCACCAGGGGAGGTGCATCAATGATCGTCCGCCCTTTGTCTTTAATCACCTTCCGATTAACCTGATCGTAAATCATGTGGGAATCATTGGAATACTTACCTTCACGCAAATGCTTTTCATACCGCCAGGAAAATAAGCTCTGGGCGTCAAAAAAAGATTCAATGCGGTCACGTACCTTGAAAAACCATTCAAATGCCGGATGGGTACGCGCTTCCGCCACAATATGCAACGTCGGGCGTCCATTCATTTCAGGACCGGGATTTACGGACAGCGTTGCGTAACCCGCTGAAATTCCAAAATATTCTATGGAAAAATGCAGCCGCTCACCCGGACCGAAAGCTGCATTGGGCCGCAAAGGAAACAACACCGGCTCCGGTGTCACAACCGGCGTTGTCATTCGTACCGCTTTGGGAGATTGGACGGAAACTATTTTCAGCTTTGGGGTGATTTTCAGAGGCACGGGATGCCGGGCCGGGAGAGTCCCCAAGATAAGAACCTGCCCTGGTTCAATCCTATCCGGGTTTGTAATCTGATTGGTTTTTGCCAAGTGTTGATAGTGCCAAGGATCACCATAAAATTTTTCACAAATATTCCAGAGACAGTCTCCTGCCACAACAATATAGGTTTCTTCTGATTGCCGCAAATGATTCCGAGGCTCAGGCGGACGACTTGGCGGTTGTGCTATTGGCGTGGCTGTTACGGTGACACGATTAACAGGTGTGGGTGTTGCCTGCATAACGTGAAATTCAGTTTTCCCGGTTGCACATCCCGTGAGTAATCCAGCCATCAAAAACAGGGTAAAATAAGTGAGATAATTTTTATACATACAGTCTATCCTGTCGGGCTATGAAATATACTGCCTTACCGCTTTTACAACATCTTCAATCCGTATCTCTTGCACCGCAGTTGGGTCACCGGTTGTCGGCGGGGTCAACACACTCACGCGTCTTCCCAAAGGTCCCCAGCGTACCGGCCCGGTCACCCCTTGGGCGGGAAAAACCGTCACCACCGGAACATCCAGCGCGGCCGCCATATGCAGCGGCCCGGTATTGCCTGCAATAAAAAGATCGGCTTGCTTAATCAACGCCGCCAATTGCTGCAATGTAACGGTTGTTTCCAACACAGAAAGCTTCGGCTTGCAAGCCTTATCTGCTAAATGCAGAAGCGGTTGTTCATCTATAGACCCCGTGAGTAAAATTTTGCATTGATATTGTTGGATTAATTTTTCAGCCAGCCGGCCGTATTGCTCCGGACGCCAGTTGGAAGAAGAACCATGCCCGCCCGGATGGATACCAATCCACATGTCACCCGGTTTGCGACCCAAAGATTGATAATAATCTTTTGCCCATTGCTCTGCCGAAGACAAAACTTCAAGCTTTGGGGGAGACAATACCACTTCCACACCCAGCGCACGCACCAAGTCAAGATTATACTCCGCTTCATGCCTTTGAGCTTTTGCCCGGCTATGTTTTACTTTTTTGTTGAATAATACAGACCACCAGCGCCGGGCTGTACCGATCCGGAGCGGAATACGTGCGCGTAACAGACTCCAGGATATATGCTTGTCCGGAAAAACCGCCAAGGCGGCGTCATAATGACCCGCCCGCAAGATTGCGATTAATTTCTTCCGTCCCCGGCAGCCGCGATGCGCGCCTTGTTTATCATAAGCAATCACAGTGTCTACTGCCGGATGGTTTTCAATCAGATCAGATGTGTACGCTGCCACCAACATATCCACGGCTGCCTGCGGAAATGCCTGTTTCAGTGCTTGGCAAACCGGCAAGGTGAGCAGGGTGTCCCCCAACGCATCCGTACGGCAAACCAATATTTTTTTTAGATTGGCATTCACGGCATACTTTCCTGCGAAATATTTTTTTGCGAAAGTATTTTTCCTGCTGCATCCCCAAGGTCCGACGCTACAAAATCAGGCCGGTCCTTTTCTGAAAAACCTGTTTGCACAACCGTGCCGCCATATCCGGTCAGCACCAAAATCGTCCCGAGCTGTTTTGATTTCCCAAACTGAATATCTGCCAGCTTATCTCCGATCACCCAGCTTCCGGACAGATCAATCTGCAAATCTTTTTGCGCATCTTCCAGCATGCCGGGTTGGGGTTTGCGGCAGCGGCACGCCAGGGTGTATTCAGGAACAGTTCCCTGCGAATGATGCGGGCAATAATAAATGCCATCAAGTGTCACACCGTTTTCCGCCAGCATCGCTTGCAAGCGCGCGTTGACCGCATGCACGGTCTGTTCATTAAAATATCCGCGCGCAACACCGGACTGATTGGTGGTCACGACCAACAGATAACCTGCCGCCTGAAGCTGCTTTAATCCTTCCACGGCGCCGGGCAGCAGTGCAACCCCTGCCGGATCAGCCAGATATTCAGCATCACGAATGATTGTCCCGTCACGGTCTAAAAATACAGCTGATTTTTGCATTTTAAAATTCCTTTATCTGTTTCACCGCTGAGACGCTAAGTACGCAGAGAATTTAAATCATATTTTTTATCATTACTGTCCAAGTTAATCGAGCATCCTGTTTTCTACTCGCCCTAAACACTTATTTTTTTCTGACTTTCTTTTTTGCAGTTGCTGCTTTTTTCTTCACAACTTTCTTAGGTGCCGCCTTCCGGACCGTTTTTTTCGATTTGGATCTCACCGCCGGTTGAATACCCGCCATGCTCCGGTTCATGCCGAACTGCATGCGGACCAATTTTTGATACAGACCCCGTTTGCGCAGTAAGTCCGAGTGCTTCCCCCGCTCCACAATGCGTCCGTTGTCTATTACAATAATTTGGCTGGCATGCTGGACCGTCGAGAGACGGTGCGCAATGACAAAGGTCGTCCGGTGCATCATCAGTTTTTCCAAAGCACTCTGAATAAGACGCTCGGATTCGGTATCCAATGCCGAGGTCGCCTCATCCAATATTAAAATAGGCGGATTCTTCAAAATTGCCCTGGCAATGGCCAACCGCTGACGCTGGCCGCCGGAGAGCTTGACTCCGCGCTCGCCGATCATGGTTTCGTAGCCTTGCCTGCTCTGTATAATAAACTCATGTGCATTGGCTGCCTGTGCCGCTTTTTCGATCTCCGCCATGGTTGCATCGGGTTTGCCATAGGCAATGTTATTCCGGATATTATCATTAAATAATATCGTGTCCTGGGTGACCAACCCGATCATGGAGCGGAGCGACCGGATACTGATCTGACGCAAGTCCACTCCGTCAATTTTAATTTCTCCCTGACTCACATCAGAAAACCGGGGAATCAAATCCACCAAAGTGGTTTTACCCGCACCCGACCGTCCCACAATGGCCAATACCTCGCCGGACTTGACCTTGAGGTCGATATCCTGCAAAACCATTTTGTCCGGTGTATATCCGAAGTCCACCTGCTTGAACTCAATCTTCGATTTCACGGTCTTCACATGCTTGGGATGTTTGACATCCTGAATCAGCGGGGCCTTGTCCAGCACCTCAAAAACACGCTGCGCAGCTGCCAAAGCCTGCTGAATCGTATTGTTGATCCCGGCAATGCTTTTCACCTGCGGATAGAGCGAGGCCAATCCGCCAAAAAAAGCAAAGAACGTTCCTGAGGTCGATTCGCCGCGAATGACTTGCGCCCCGGCCCAGGCAATCATAACGCAGATCCCGATCGAACCGATAAATTCCATGAGCGGGCTGGAAATTGCGGTTTTGCGCAAAGCGCGCATGACCAGATCAAAATAATGCCGCAACTCTTGACCAAAGCGCTTGATTTCATAAGGCTGCATGGAAAAAGCCTTCACCACCCGAATACCGGTGATGCTCTCGTGCAGGACTGACGTCACATCCGCCATCTTTGCTTGCGAGTCACGCGAAATGGAGCGCAGCGCTTTACCAATATAGATAATGGGATAAACCGCGACGGGAAATACAAATAGAGAAATAATCGCCAGTTTCCAATCGAGATAAAAAAGCAAGCTTACCAGTGCTGCGATATTCAGAAGCGATCCCATAAGACGCCCCAGCACGTTCGATACCGCAGACTGCATCAAGGTGGCGTCATGGGTAATCCGTGAAATCAAAAGACCGCTGCGCTGGCCATGAAAAAAAGCCAGTTCCTGCCCGAGCAGATGGGCATAAACCTGATTACGAATATCCATGACAATCCGATTCCCAATATTGTTGATCAGGTAATCCTGGCCGTAGGTGAAAAGGCCTTTAAATAAATAGGTCAATAAAATCGCCAATGGCACCAAGCGCAAATACACCAAAGCCTGGGCCTTGTCCGCATTCCCAAAAACCTGATCCAAAACCGGTTTTATCAGATACATCCCCAGTGCTGTGAGACCCGCAGTCATTGCCAAACAAACCAGTGCCACGAGGATGCGCGGTACATAGGGTTTGGCGTATTGCAGCAATCTTAAGTAGAGTTTCATAGAGTGTAATTTCCTTTATTCATTTTGGGGTATTTTAGCATATTTCCCAACGCTTCCATGCTGTAAAAAAGCACGGCCCGCAGACCTGCGAGCCGTGCTTTTTTACCCTGTGATCTTGTCTGCCACCGTCTGTTTTATTACTGTGGTATCCGAATAATAATTTCAACCCGCCGATTTTTCTTGCGCCCTGATTTAGTCCGGTTGGTGGCAATCGGTTTGGTCGGCCCCCAACCTTTGATCCCCAGCTGATAATCCGGCACACCCTGCTGGTCCACCAGGAAACGTCTGGCCGACTCTGCACGCACCAGCGAAAGTTTCATATTCATTTTTTTTGATCCGGTCGAATCGGTATGTCCTTCCAGTACACATTCACTATTGGTTTCATCCTGAACCAGATAAGCACCTTTGATGACCTTGTCAAACATTTCCGCAGTTAGATAAGCCTTGCCGGTACTAAAGAGAATCCCCCCCACTTTCAGGGTTGTCCGGTTTTCATTGGGATATACCTGGCCTTTCACCGGCCGAATTTTATCCGCAATTAAAATTTGATTGTCATATTCATCAATATAGGTAAACTCATAACGATACGTGCCGTTATTGGGCACCACGGTCCCGTTTTCATCCTTGGAATCCCAGGCAAAGGCTTTAAACATTTCCTCCTGGGTCTGGTAGGAGCGCACCATATTATTGGCCGCATCAAAAATATCCAACTTCCAGTTCTTGGTATTTTTCACAGGTCGACGAATCGAAAAATAGACTTTGTCCGGATAAACCTCATAGTTTTTACTGGTATACAATTTAGGAATCGTATCCACAATCACAACCGTCCCTTTGACCACTTTGGAGCCTTCCGCGCTTTTCAGGGTCAGGGCATAGGGATACTGGCTCTTGGAAGAAACCCGTTTCTTTTTATACTTACCATTCCAGACAAAAGACTGGTCCGGGAATCCGCGGCCTCGATATGATTTTTTGATTTTACCGCGCCGGTCGGTGATCTTAAGGTTCCAAGATTGCACTTCACCGATATCATCCACCACTTTGGGAATAATGGTAATGGTCCCGGTAAAGCCGATAAACTTTCCGCGCAGCTTGGGAATCTTGCCTGTCAAGGTGGGCTGCGGTGTCGGCCGTTTGGTCGGTGTAACTGTCACGGTTGGCGTCACCGTCGCAGTCGCGGTCGGGGTCGCGGTCATGGTCGCCGGCGGCGCCACCAAGCCTCCGGTATGCCAGTCAATGGAAAGCTGATGGTTCCACTCCGGGCTCTGCCCCGGGTAGCTCCCCAGTTCCTTGCCATAATATGCCCAATCAACATTGATAAAACTGGTGACCAGCGATATGCCGGCCGTTGGATACCCTTGGTAAAGACCGCCGCGCAACGCAACTAAACCGGATAACAGAAATTCCACACCCACACGAAATTTCGAAAAATTAATCGCCGTCGCATTGTTGGCGGTATTTTTCCACTCATTGTCCCCCTGCCAGTTAAGCTCGACAACATCCACTGCCAAAACAGTTGCCAAGTCTTCAAAATTTAAATACCAGGGTTCATAAGCAAAACCAAGCTTGAAATTTGGAACCATGACTTCATCCAGCATGCGGGTGTAAATGTCCGCCACCACCAACGCAACGGAGATCTCATCGGTGGGTTGGTACAGCATACCAATATCGAGTCCACCACCCCAGAGCTGTTCCGTCTCAATATCATCCATATCCAGCACATTACGATTTTCTTCATAGGAACGGATAAGTTGTGTCGCTTTAATGGTAAAACCACCCGCCAAATAACCGAACTTAGGAATATCCCATCCCCATCCCCAGGCAAACGTCTCAATGAGCCCGGCACGCAGGTTCCAGCTCGCCTCAGGTAATAAAATCGCGCCGGTCTCCAACGCCATATCCGTAAAAATCCAGATTCCCGAACCAAAATTAGGTTGGATATACTTAATACTGGTGTTGAGATTGAAATGCATACGCGTATTGGAGAGCTGATCAATCGCATCAATCGTCTCTGGCGACATCGTCCCGCCATCCATAAATTCAGTAAATGCTCCCGTATTTGAGAGAAGATACGATAGGTTGTCAAAAGACTTCGTATCCCAGCCCAACGCATAATCAGGAAAAGTAAAACGCCAATAATTCAGACGTGCCAAACCGGCCGGATTGTAGAACATGGCATTTTCATCATTGGCAACCGCGATAAAGGCGCCGCCCATCCCCATGGGCCGGATGCCCTGAATAAAAATACGCTCTGTATTGTCCCCCAGCTGATATTGCTGACGACGGGACTCACCTGCCATGCTCAGAAGCGGTAACAATAAAAAGGCAGTGGTTAAACAAATAATCAGATTTCGTTGTATGCGGTGTGACATTCCGTTCCTCCCTAAGGCTTACTGGTAAGCCAGCGTCTGCCAATCCTCAAACATAGTCATCACATCGGTAATCAACTCTTGCGTACCGCTCCCGCTATGTTCAGCAGCGGTCTGCAAACGCGCCATGGCACTGTCAATATCAATCTGCATATCCGTAATAAAACCAAGCGATGGTTGATTGTTGGCGCTGTCCAAGAGCCAATAAAAATCCTCCGGCAATTGCGCCAGCAATGCAGGTGAAAATAAACCGGCCAATAAAACGCTGTCAGTGGTTTTGTTCAAAGATGTAATTGCAAAATCAGTGGAAATGACCTCGATCTTAGCTGTAATCTTGAGAATGTAAAAAATCCCCAAGGTCAAATTAATAGTGGCATCTGTCGAGACATAAGGACCTGATGTCTGACCCAGCGCAACCGGATCAAGCACCGCGATCAAGGTCCGGAGCATGACCTCCACCTCTGCCATCGTGGTAACCCCCCAATGGCTGGGAACCAGCAATTCTATGCTGTCGCCGCTGTCACTCTCCAATGCGGACATGAGCACATTGACAAACTCTCCCAAACTAAATCCCTGCGCCTTCATATAGGCTTCTGCATAGCCGACGCGGGCTTCCGAACTGACCGAATCATGTTCACATGCCAGACGAAAATATTCCGCTGCCTTTACATAATCACCCTTGGACATGGCCGCGTGACCATCAGCAACCAAAACACTGGCATTGGATTCTTTGCCGTCATTATGCATGGTGGTAAACAGGTTACAACCCGTCAAAGATGAAATGAACAATACACCAATTACAAGATATAGCATTGGAGTCCTATGCATGGAACCTCACCTCGTGTTTTTTTAAAATTATAACGCAGATACACTTGCTGCGTCAATTCTTTGATGCATTTATTTTGTAAAATATTTTAAAATGTATATACGCAAAAAAGTGTACACCACTCCAATAATAATTTGCATATTTTTTTATACCACTTCTTTTTTCATATCCCTCAAAAGAAACTGTTTTCTTTTCGTTGTGCTTACACATTTCATCAATATGCCTACGCCTATTGATGCTACATAATAAAAAAAGCCTGGAATTAATTCCAGGCTTTTAGAATTAAAATTCTAAATCAAAACATCCAGGCCAGACCGATATTCACTCCGTAATCATTACTAATGCGGCCGGCAATAATATCCACAGCAAATTCCTCACGCGCATAGTACCGTACCCCTGCGTAATAATTTTCTATACCCAACCAGTCCGGCAAAGAATCATAAACCAGACTTAAATAAAGTATCTCCGGATCAATCTCAATTTCCAGGGCAGTCCGCGCCCCAAATTCAATCCCGGAATACTCGTCTTCCGCAGAATTTTTTCGTCCGCTCTGGTATTCCATAAGTGCCGCGACATGAACGGAAAAATAATTGAAAAAATCCTCTATGGCGGATTTGGCATCCAGCGCCTTTGCCATGGAACCCAGCCACTTTGAAAATATCACTGCGGTTCCGAATCGGTTTCCCCGAAAAACATTCAACCGCTCATCCGTGTTGGTCCTATGATTCATAAAACGCCAGCCCGCTTCCAAGGCAATCGCCGGACGGGTCTCAGCCGCCAGTTCAGAACGAAATGCATAACGAAATTTAATGCCCGAGGTATAACTTGCTCCTTGCACGGTAAGTTTGGCATTAACCATCACCTGCTGCATGGCACCCCAATTCAACCCGGCCTCAATTCCCGGCGGCTCATGCAACAACAGTCCCAAATTGACTTCCGTGGCATCCAGCTCCGGAATATAAGCTGAAAAAGAATACGGTAAAAACTGGCGAACATGCTGCGCAATCATTGTATTACTTCGAAACATTTCACTTTTTTGCGCCACCTTGGAAATGGACATCTCAATTGGGGCCGGTTCCCCGATGGGATAAGGCTCTCCCGGCGGCATTGTTTCCGGTGTAAATGGGCTGATTTCCCGGTCAACCGGGATCGGGTCCATTAATAACGTATCCTCGTCCACCGGTGTTGCCTCTAATAGTTCATCACTTTGCTCCTGATAAATATCCGCAGGATCAGCAACCGTCCCGAATGCCTGCTCCGCTGCAAAAGCACCCCGGGATACCATCAGCCCAATAAAAATCATACTTATCGCATATTTTTTCAAATCCATCATTAAGCGCTTCTTTCCCTAATGGGTTATTTCTTTTTTCTCAAAAAAGGTGCCGCACTTTTTTGTACCGCCGCGACTTTGTCCAATTTCTCCCAGGTAAATGCCGACTGACCAAAGTGGCCGTAGACCGCAGTCTTGCGGTAGCCCGGACGGCGCAATTTCAAATGCGCGATAATGCCCTTGGGTGTAAGTGAAAAATGCTTACGCACTATTTTTTCAATTTCTTTTTCCGGAATCGTATGTGTCCCAAATGTGTTGACCATCACCGAGGTAGGCTCCGCGACACCAATCGCATAAGACAACTGCACTTCACAGCGTTCCGCCAAACGGGCAGCCACAATATTTTTAGCCACATAGCGCGCCATATACGCCGCAGAGCGATCAACCTTGGACGGATCCTTGCCGGAAAAAGCACCTCCGCCGTGACGGCCCATACCACCATAGGTATCCACAATAATCTTCCGGCCGGTCAGACCGGTATCGCCATGCGGTCCGCCCACCACAAATTTCCCGGTCGGATTCACAAAATACTTTGTTTTTTTATCCAACAGTTTTGCCGGAATCATAGGTTTGATCACATCGCGGAGCATGTCCTGCTTAATTTTCATCTGTGACACATTTTCTGCATGCTGGGTGGAAAGCACCACTGCTTCAACACGATAGGGTTTTCCGTTGCGATACTCGATCGAAACCTGCGATTTCCCGTCCGGCCGGAGGTATTTCAATTTTCCCTGCTTGCGGACATCCGCCAGCCGTTTGACCAGCTTATGACTCAACACAATCGGCAAGGGCATATATTCCGGTGTCTCCCGGCTGGCATAGCCAAACATCATTCCCTGATCGCCGGCACCATCACGGTCAACCCCCATGGCGATATCCTCTGACTGAGTATGAATGGTCGAGAGCACCGCACAGGTATTGGCATCAAACCCCGCACTGGTATCGTTGTAACCTATATCGGCAATCACTTTGCGAACAATCGGTTGCACATCCACCACCGCCTTAGTCGTTACCTCGCCGGACACCACCACCAAACCGGTGGTAAGCAATGTTTCACAAGCCACGCGGCTTTTTGGGTCCTGGGCCAACACGGCATCCAAAATAGCATCTGAAATTTGGTCCGCCATTTTATCGGGATGTCCCTCTGTAACTGATTCAGATGTAAAATAAAAATTTCCGTTGTAATCCATGATCGTCCTTCCTTCATTTATTTTCCCTATAAATATGCCCGGACACATTCGCATGCCCGGGCATAACGTGGCTTGAATTATAAAATTGACCGTTCGTGCTGTCAAGCCAAACCGACACTGAATAGCGTACGCCTTTGTTAAAAAAACGGTCCAGACGGATTATTTTTCCGGTATTTTCATAACCATATAAATGGGATAATCCTGCCGCTCAATCTTAATCAATAACTCGTCTCCCGGTTTTAACTTGCCGTAGGCTTGTTCAAGCATCTGACGGTTTTTGACCACCTGCTGGTTAATCTCACGGATAATGTCCCCTGCCTGTATCCCCGCCCCTTCCGCCGGACTTCCCGCCTTGACGGATGTCACCAATACACCTTCCAGATTTTTAGTCCGCAATTGTTTGGCATCGTCTTTAGTAACATCCCTTCCCCGAAAGCCCAACACATCCTTCTCCTGCTTCGGCGGTTTGGCAGCTTGCCTGCTCCCGGCTTTGAGCTTACCCGCAGTATTTGCCTGATCACCGATCTTTATTTTCAAACGCTTGCGGGAACCACTGCGCAGGACTGTCACCCAAATTTTTTCCTTCTTCCGGGTTTTGGCCACCAACCGTTGAAGTTCATTCGGTGTGGCAACCTTCCGCCCATTAAAGCTGACAATAATATCTTTCGGACGCATCCCGGCCCGGTCTGCCGGCCCATTCTCCACCACCGCACTGAGCAGGACCCCTTGGATCTTCCCGACCTTAAACTGCCGCGCCAGTTGCGGGGTCAATTCCTGAATGTAGATACCCAACCACCCCCGCTGGGCTGCACCGGTATTTCGAATATCATTATAAATCCGCTTGGCCATATTGACCGGAATCGCAAATCCAATACCCAAAGACCCTCCCGAGCGACTCACTATCATAGTGTTGATTCCGATCACGTTGCCGGACATATCAATTAACGGCCCGCCTGAATTTCCCGGATTGATCGAAGCATCGGTCTGAATAAACTCATCATAAGGTCCCCTGCCGATGGTACGCCCTTTGGCACTGATAATCCCGGAAGTCACCGTCTGTTCCAGACCGAAAGGACTGCCCATGGCAATCACCCAGTCACCTACCCGGACTTTGTCCGAGTCCCCCATTTCAACCGAAGGCCATTTTTTTCTTCCACTGAGCTTCAGCACAGCCAAGTCCGTGCTGGCATCACTGCCCACCAGCTTAGCTTTATACTCCTTACCGTCCTTGAGCTTCACCAATATCTCATCCGCTTTTTCCACCACATGATTATTAGTCAGCACATAGCCCTCCTGCGCAACAATGACACCGGAACCTAAGCTGGTGCTTTTCTGCGGAGGGGCATTGCGGTAAACTTGCGGCCCAAAAAAATGTTCGAAAAATTCCTGCATCGAAGGATCGCCAAACATATTTTGCGGAGTGCTAAAAGGGCTTTGTACAATCCGAACAGTACTGATATTCACCACTGCCGGACCGGCCTGCTCTGCGACATCGGCAAAACTGACCGGTACCATCTCCGGTGCCGCATGCAAAGTTGTCCGGCCTGCCATCAACACAGCAAACAGAACACCCAGCAGATAAAAAGGTTTCACTGTTTTTTTCATGGGTTGCCACCTCCTGATATTTTGTCACTCTATACTACCAAGTGACTCCGAGATTATATAGTCGATCCTGAAAAAGTCAAATTGGAACTCATTCCCCGATGAAGCCTGGTCAAACGATTGGCCAGGCGGCAGTAGGGAATGGTCGCGACCATCCCCTACTATAGGTTAATACCTGTGCGCATTATTTCTTCAATATCCCCAATATTTTTTGTGCTTTTCAGGATCAATTTCACATTCTTTTCTGACACCCGGCGCTTTATTTCGTTCATAAAAATTTGCAGGTGCGGTGATATTTTACCTGCCAACCCCCTTGCGTCTAAACCGGGACAGCGTCCCTTGGCACAAAAAAGCGCCTCCGCTAATTTTAACGAAGGCGCTTTTGCTTAGAGGCACTGATTATTTATCAACAACTTCATAATCAGCATCCACGGTCTTATCCTCTTCCACCGGATCCGACCCGGCTGATGAGGCCGTGTCGGATGCCTGACCCATTCCCCCGTCCTGACCGGACGGTTGATGCATCTCAGAAGATATTTTCTGTATTTTTTTCTGCACATCCTCTGTGGCAGCTTGAATTGCTTGCGGATCATTGCCTTGAATGGCACTTTTCAAAACCGCCACAGCGCCTTCCACCTCCGCTTTATTTGCCGGACTGATTTTATCCCCACCCTCTTGCAGGGTCTTCTCAACCTGGTAAACCATCTGGTCCCCTTGGTTGCGGGCATCAATGAGCGTACGCTGAACTTTGTCTTCATTGGCATGTGCTTCAGCATCTTTAACCATTTGATCAATATCACTTTGCTCAAGTCCGGAGCTGGCAGTGATCGTAATTTTTTGTTCCTTACCCGTACCCCGATCTTTGGCACTAACATGTAAAATACCATTGGCGTCAATATCAAATGTCACCTCAATCTGAGGGACGCCGCGCGGCGCCGGAGCGATCCCGTCTAAATGGAAATGTCCGATGGTTTTATTATCCCGCGCCATTTCACGCTCTCCCTGGAGCACATGTACCTCAACGGTTGATTGATTATCCGCTGCGGTGGAAAAAACCTCGCTCTTGCGCGTCGGAATGGTTGTATTGCGCTCAATCAACTTTGTCGAGACATTGCCCAATGTCTCGATCCCCAAAGAGAGGGGGGTGACATCAAGCAACAGCACATCTTTAACATCACCTTTTAAGACCCCGGCTTGAATCGCTGCGCCAATCGCAACCACTTCATCCGGATTCACACCCTTATGCGGTTCCTGACTAAAAAACGCCTTGACCTTTTCCTGCACCAAAGGCATGCGGGTCTGGCCACCCACTAAAATAACTTCCTGAATTTCAGAAGTGGTAAGCCCGGCATCGTGCAGTGCCTTTTCCACCGGAATCATGGTCCGCGCCACCAAATCACCAACCAGCTGTTCCAACTTGGCCCGCGTCAAGGTAATATTCAAATGTTTGGGTCCGCTGCTGTCTGCTGTTATAAACGGCAAATTGATCTCGGTTTGCATGGTTGAAGAAAGTTCACACTTTGCCTTTTCGGCACCTTCTTTCAGTCGCTGCAATGCCATTTTGTCTGTCCGAAGGTCCAACCCATTTTCTTTTTTAAATTCCCCGGCCAACCAATCAATAATGACCTGGTCGAAATCATCCCCGCCAAGCTGGGTATCCCCATGGGTCGATTTGACCTCAAAGACCCCGTCACCCAGTTCAAGCACGGAAATATCAAACGTGCCGCCGCCTAAATCGTACACGGCAATTTTTTCATTTTTTTTCTTGTCCAGTCCATAGGCCAGCGAGGCTGCCGTCGGTTCATTGATAATACGCAGCACATCCAAACCGGCAATTTTACCCGCATCCTTGGTGGCCTGTCGCTGGCTGTCATTAAAATACGCCGGGACTGTAATCACGACCTCGGTAACTTTTTCCCCCAAATAACTCTCCGCATCGGTCTTTAATTTTTGCAAAATCATGGCTGAAATTTCCGGAGGGACATACTCCCGCCCCTGCGCAACAACTTGCACATCTCCGTTTTTTCCGGCCTTGGTTTTGTAGGGAACATTGTGTTCATCTTCCCGTGATTCAGCATACTTCCGGCCCATAACTCGTTTGATCGAAAACACCGTGTTCTCCGGATTGGTCACTGCCTGACGTTTGGCGCTTTGACCTACCAACCGCTCGCCGCTTTTCGTAAATCCCACAATCGACGAGGTGGTACGCCCGCCTTCAGCATTCGGAATAACGACCGCCTCGCCTCCCTGCATGACCGCCATACACGAATTGGTCGTTCCCAAATCAATTCCCAGTACTTTTCCCATATCAATCGTCTCCTCTCAAATAGCTTTTATATTTGTTTGATAAAAAAACTCACAGTACTCTAATGCAAAGGGCATGCCAATTTCACACACCAGCGCATTCCTGGAATATTATTTAAATAAAGGGTTTATTCGAAATAAGTTTTTTTGCATGTGAGGAATAGTGTTTCAACCCGTGAAACACTATTTAAAAATGAGACAATTTTTTTACTGCAGACTCTTGACAAGCTCTGTACAGTACGCAATGGCCTCTTGCCGCTCATGATAAAAACGGAACACATTTTTAAACCCAAAAGTATTGAATACCTGGTCGACATTCTCACTGCAACCGCCGATACAAATATCACCTTTTTTCTGCCGGACATCCTGAATCCGGGCAATGAGTATCCCCAGGCTGGCACTGTTGATGCTCCGCAGCTTGGAAAAATCCAGCACACAGACCGGTGTCTCCATCGCGCAAATCTCATCCATCTTTTGCTCAAAATTATTTGTCTGGGTGATATCTAAAAAACCATCCAAAGCCAAAACAACAATCCCGGCATCATGTTCAATCATAAAATTCAAAAAGAGTTTTCTCATGGTTGGCAAACCCACCCGCTTCCTTAATTTCCAGGCCAAGCCGGCGACAGGCCCATTTTTCAGACACCCGGCCCGGCATACCTATGATGAATACAGAACGAAAAATATTACATAAAATTTCACTAAAATCAATCTCCATTCCAAAGCGGGGAAAAATTATTTAAAATTTTCGAGCTTATATACCTTGATTTTGCGCCAGAGCGTGGAACGGCTGATACCCAGACTTTTGGCCGTCTCTGTCTGGTTTCCTTCAAAACGGGTCAGCGCCTGCTTGATCAAATCTTCTTCGGCCTGCTGGATATTAACGGTTTTTTCTTTCCGTGATCCTTCCAATGCCAATTGCCCCCGTTGATACACTTGCGGCGGCAGCGAGGTTTTCTCAATGATATTGCTATTTGCCAGAATCACACCATGTTGAATGATATTTTCCAATTCCCGGATATTGCCGGGATAATCATATTTCATCAAACCAAAAAGTGCATCCCGCGTGATGGAAATAACGTTTTTCTTAAATCTTTTATTATACTTATTTAAAAAATATTTCACCAGCGGTGCAATATCCTCGACGCGTTCCCGCAAGGGCGGCACATGAATATTTACCACATTAATACGATAGTAAAGGTCCATTCTAAATCGCCCGGCTTCAATCTCTTCGAGCAAGTCACGATGGGTGGCGGCTAAAACCCTAATATTCACGCGGGTCTCCTCGGAGCTTCCCAAAGGCCGAATACTGCCATCCTCTAAAACCCGGAGCAATTTGACTTGCAATGCCGGCGAGAGTTCCCCGATCTCATCAAGAAAAAAAGTTCCGCCATCGGCCTGTTCAAACAATCCCGGCCGATCAGCTGTCGCACCGGTAAACGCGCCTTTACGAAATCCAAACAGCTCCGACTCCAGCAGCGATTCCGGAATGGCACCACAATTCACCGCCACAAAGGTTTTATTGGCCCGCTCTGATAAACGATGCACACTGCGTGCCACGATCTCCTTGCCCACGCCGGTCTCACCGGTAATTAAAACCGGGGAATCCGTTGGTGCCACACGGGCCGCCAATAAAAAAGCATGCCGGACACCCGCGCTCTCTCCAACAATTTCGCCCTCGCTAAACTCCGGTAATATGCCGGCTGGTATCCAGCGCTGATGACCGTTGCCTGCCACCCGTTCCCATTCGCCCATCACTTGCTTTAGCGCGCTCTGGTTCAACGGTAAGGTTAAATAAAAATCTGCGCCGCGGCGAATGGCGTCTGCGGCATTGGCAATCGTATCTTCCGGGGTAAGCCAGAGGATGTGCTGCATACTTTGCTCGCGTAAAATAGAAACCAAATCCATATCACCGCCCACCGTCCGCGCATCCAGTACCACGAGTAAATAATTCTGGGAGCTAACCCGGTCAAGCAGCATCTCTTTTCCACGAATTTCGTCACAGATATATTTGGAACCACCCAAATCCTTCTTGAGCAAATCCTTCAGTTTCCGGTCATCTGAAAAAATCATTACTTTTTCCATACAGCCTATGCTTTCTCTTGCTTTGGTTTCTTTGACGTAAAAAAAATACGCCAGACAAATTCCACCAACCGGATCATTCGCGGTATCCGGCTGGGCTCCTGAATAACACGGAACACCCATTCCATCCCAACACGTTGCATCCAGCGCGGCGCCCGTTTCAGTGCGCCGGACAGAACATCAAAACTTCCGCCTACACCCATGGCCACACCGACTTGCAAGTCGTTGCGGTAGGTGTCTAAAAAAAATTCCTGCCTCGGCTGACCCAGCCCGACCAACAAAAGACCGGCACCCGAGTGATTGATCCGGTTGACAATTTCAGCATCCTGATCCGGCTCCCAAAACCCGGCACAACTGCCCGCGATTGAAATCCCCGGAATCACCTGGCGTAATTTCTGAGCCGCTTTTTCCGCCACGCCGGGCCCGCTTCCCAGTAAAAAAACACTCTGCTTTTCCTTGGCGCAGATGCGGGATAAATCCAAAATCAAATCAACCCCGGGAACACGTTCAGCTTTTTTGCCGGTCAACCGGTGAATTGCCCAAACCGCACCAACACCGTCCGCCAACAGAAGATTGCCGCGATACAATACCTGCGCATAATGCCTGTCTTTTTCAGCAGCCAGCAATGTCAATGCATTGATTGTATAAACGGTCTGGCATGCCATCCAATCCTCTCTCCGGGCTGCTTTAACTATTTTTTAATATCCTGGTCCATTTGTCCAGGAAACTTTCCTAAAAGACCCCTGCTGTCCTCATTCACAAAACACCCTATTGCCAAGCCGGTCGGAATGCTGTATTACTCAATTTGAACAAAACTACTAAAAGACTTAGCCCTCGATTATTTCCCGCATATATGCCAACAGGGATTCTCGTGCAGCCTTATCCTGCAACGCAAATGCCAGCGTTGCCTTAACAAATTCCAGTTTATTGCCAATATCATGCCGGACACCTTCAAACTGCCAGGCATAAATTTTCTGCAAACGGTTCAACCGGCGCAATGCATCGGTTAATTGAATTTCGCCGCCGGCACCCGGCCGGGTTTTCTCCAACAGGCTAAAAATTTCCGGGGTCAGAATATACCGTCCCACAATCCCTAAACGGGAAGGTGCCTTGGACGGTTCGGGTTTTTCCACCAGATCCCGGACATTAAAAAGACGGTTCCCGATTTTTCGCGGTTTAATAATGCCATAGGCTTTGGTCCTTGGCAAAGGAACTTCTTCAACCGCCAGTACAGATGATTGATATTTTTCCCATACTGCCAGTAATTGTTGAATCGCCGGTTTGGGATGATCAATAATATCGTCCCCTAAAAAAACCGCAAAAGCATCATCCCCCACAAAACTCTTGGCACATAATACCGCATGTCCCAAACCACGGGGTTCTTTTTGCCGGACATAGTGCAAGTTGACCATTGCGGAAATATCGCGAATGGATTTTAATTCACTTTTTTTCCCTTGCATCCGGAGGGTTTCTTCCAATTCGACCGACCGGTCAAAATGATTTTCAATCGCCTGTTTCCCCCTGCCGGTAATCACCAGGATGTCGGTAATCCCGGCGGCCACTGCTTCTTCCACAATATATTGAATTGCCGGCTTATCATAAATAGGCAGCATTTCCTTGGGCTGGGCCTTGGTGGCCGGTAAAAACCGCGTACCCAATCCAGCGGCAGGCACCACGGCTTTGGTTATTTTTTTAATTTTAGACTTATGTGACATCGGTTGCTTCCTTGGTCTAGTCGTCATCCAGCACCTCGGTTTTTTCATTGATTTTCAACAACGCCTCAATATCCCGGCTGGTGGAACAGGCCAACGCTTTCTCTGCCAGCTCACGACATTCAGCAAAATAATTTTCCCGAATACTTTTTTTGATCTGCGGAATAAAAGACGGCTCGGTCGAAAACTCATCCAGCCCCATTCCAACCAGCAACGGTGTCAACAAGGGGTCCGCCGCCATCTCACCACACATCCCAACCCACATCCGCTCATTGTGCGCCGCTTGCACCACCTGCTTAATAAGCCGTAAAATGGCGGGATGGAGCGGATTATATAAATAAGCCACCTTTTCATTAACCCGGTCGGCTGCGATCGTATATTGAATCAAATCATTGGTCCCGATGGAAAAAAAACTCGCTTCACGGGCTAAAAGATCAGCAGTCATCGCCGCCGCCGGCAGCTCAATCATGATGCCGACCTCCATATTGCGGTCAAAAGAAATTCGCTTCCGGGTCAATTCTTTCTGCGCCTCTTTAATCAGCGCCTTGGCTTGACGAACCTCTTCAATATCCGCAATCATGGGAAACATAATCTTGATCTTTCCGAAATGCGATGCCCGTAAAATCGCACGCAATTGAAGTTTAAAAAGATCAGGATGTGCCAAGCAAAGCCGGATGCCGCGCAATCCCAAAAAAGGATTCATCTCAGTCACGGTCCCCAACCGCGAGAAAAATTTATCCCCCCCCAGATCTAGGGTCCGAATAATAGTCGCGTAGGGCAGACTCTGCCGGGCCACCAATTGATATGCCTCAAATTGTTCGTCTTCACTGGGAAGATCGCGACGATTCAAATATAAAAATTCCGTTCTAAACAATCCAATTCCCTCAGCACCGTACTTTCTTGCCTGCCTGACATCTTCGGGCAGTTCCAGATTGGCCGCGACTGTCAATCGATACCCATCCTTGGTAACCGCGGTCATTCCCTTGAGTTTTTTTAATTTGCGCGACATCAACAGCATACGCTGCTGGGCCTGTCGATATTTGGTTAAGGTCTTCGCATCCGGATTGATAATCACCTTACCGGCACTTCCATCCACCACCAGTGTATCGCCGTTTTGGACCAACTCGGTGATCGCTTGCAATCCCACCACTGCCGGCAACTCCAAAGACCGGGCCATGATGGCAACATGCGAGGTCTTCCCTCCCATATCCGTAACAAAACCAATGACGCGCTCTTTGCGCATGGTGGTCGTCTGCGACGGGGTTAAATCTTTTGCCACCACAATAACATCCCGTTCAGAGTCGGATAATAATCCGGCCGGTTGGCCGGTCAGATTCCGCATCAATCGCGCGCTGACATCATTCACATCGGTTGCCCGTTCTTGTAAATATTCGTCGGAAGATTCCTTGAATTGTGTGACCACCGTCTTGGTGATTTCCTGTAAAACAAACTCTGCATTATGGCGGCTCAGCCGGATTTCTTCCATCGCAGCCTGAATCAGCATGGGGTCTTGCAGGATATGCAGATAGGCGTTGAATATTTCCGCCTCGCTGACCCCCACTTCCCGGGCCACCCGCTGCTTAATGGTCTCGATCTCCTTGCGCGTCGCATCCACCGCCGCCTGAAAGCGCACCAATTCCTTCTCCACCAGTGACTCAGCAACTCTGGCTTTTTTATACCGCACCTCTTTGGAACCGACCAAGTACGCTGTCCCGATGGTAATTCCCGGCGATGCCGCTATCCCTGTATAATCCTTCATTGTCTGGCTCAACGTCTTTAACTCCCGTCGTTAGTCCTTCTCACCAAAGCGATCTTGAATCAGCGCTGCCAAAGCGTCCGATGCCGCCTGTTCATCTGCGCCCTCTGTCACGACTGTGACCTTGGAACCGCATGCTGCGCCGAGCGTCATAAGCCCCATAATACTTTTTGCATTGACCAGGCGGTCCTCTTTGCGCAGATGGATCTGGCAGGAAAATCGGTTCCCGGTCTCGATAAAAACCGCTGCTGCGCGCAGATGCATTCCCAGCTTATTTTCAATAACAACTTCTTTTTCTACCATGTCGCCTCACTCCAAAAAAAATTAAATAACGCCGCTGTACGCGAGAACAACGGCCAGGCCCACCAAACCATAAAAAAGCAGCGCGGCCGGGATTCCCTTACGCAAACCCAAAAAAAACACACCGGTTGCAGCGGTCAATAACAATGCCCCCGCCCACTGTGCACTCATAAATTTTCCCGCCGTCAAAAAAACATACACCGCCGCAACCGAACCAAGCGCAACCATAATAAACAACGCAATCCGCTTGGCAATCAATTGCGGGTTAAAACGACGCAAGTCGCATGCGATCTCTATCCCCCGCTGATATCCCAATTTCATCCCCCAAAAATGCAACCCAATATGAGGAATCGAAAAGATCGCTAAAAAAAACACCGGCCCCAAAATTGCCGGCCAAATTTGATTTTGCGGCGCTAAAAATACATACCCGACCCCCACCAGTGCTGCGGCCGGCTTTAGCATGGCCCAAAAAACCGTATCTCCCAATGCAGCCAAGGGCCCCATCATCCCGGTTTTAATCCGGTGAATGGCTTCTTTTTCAGCTTCGCTTTTTTCTGCGAGATCAACTTCCAACCGAACAATCACACCTAAAATAATGGTCGCGCAGTACGGATGTGTATTAAAAAATTCCAGATGCCTTTTCAACATCGCAATCCGGGACTGTTTATCCTTGGCCAACATCCGCACCAAGGGCACCATGGCAAAAGCAAATCCAAGATTTTGCATTCTCTGAAAATTCCAGCAAGCCTGAAGAAAAAATGCGCGCCAGGCAATCCGTCCCAATGGCACTTTTACTTTGTCGACTTGTCCGCTTTTTACCATGCCCGTCTCCGCCAAGCCAACCCAGCGCCAATGCCAAGAGCTGCCGTAAAAATCAACAACACATTCCCCGGCCATAACCATACCAATCCACCGACAACCAAAAAAGCCGCTCCAATCCACCAATGCGATTCTTCCTTCACAATCAAATCAAGCACCACGGCAAATGAAAGCATCGGCAAAAACCAAAAAACCCATCCCAGCGCATTCATTACTTTTACCGAAAGCAACGGTGTTAAGCTGCCCAACAAAACCGCCAAAGGCCCCAGCCACAGAAGATAGAGTAAAAAATTCCTTAAATAAGTACCGAGCAATCCCATCACATTGAGACGTGTCACCCCTGAGAGACCTTCGGATTCAACCACCGCTTCGCTTCGCGCCGCCAACCGGCTGTTAAAGTGGCGGACCAAAATATCCAGCTTGCCTGATACAATCCCGGCCGGAATTGCCACACCAAGTGCCAGCACCATGGCTGGACCGATGTTCATCGCTGCGGTTTGCATAAAAAAAACAGTCAACGCCGCTGTCATGCCGCCGGTAATCGTATAATCGGACGGTATATACGCCCCAACAGGAAGAACATTGATCCATAACAACTGGACCATCGCGCCGGCCAAAAGTCCGGTGGGCAAATCCCCCAGCAAGACGCCGAAAATACTGCCGACCACCAATGGCTGCGCAAACATAAATTGCCCCACCATGGCATGATCCAATGCCAGCAATGCTCCCAATGCTGAAAGCCAAAGCACCTGCTCCAATAAAACCTCCTTACCGGCCTACCCGGCCGGTTTAGACTAAGAGAAACTTTTTAATATCTACCGGCTCATCGGTAGGGACCATCTGAATACTTATCGTCAACCCTTGTGAAAGCAGGTTTCTGAAATTTTCCTTGTCCTCATCATTGATGGCGACCGCCTGCATAATTTGTTTTTTTCCCGCACTATAACGCAGGCCGCCCACATTAATTTTTTCCAATTTCAACCCGCTTTGCATGATGCGGACCACATCCTTGATTGAAGAAAGCAGCAGCAACACCCGTTTGCCCTGAAATTCCGGGGAGGCACACCGCGCAACCGCTTCTTTGACCTTACAAATTTCCACGCCAAACGCCGGCGTCGCCGCCATCTCCATCAAACTCCGTTGTAGGGCATCCTCGGCCACAGTGTCATCCGCCACCATAATCACATCGGGAGAAACCACCTTGACCCAACCAACCGCCACCTGCCCGTGTATCAAGCGATCATCAATCCGCACCAAAACAAATTCAACCGACATATCCAGATATCCTTTGTGTAAAAAAATTCACAAGCGCTATCGCAGCCCCGACCGGAGTCACTATTTCAATAATTCATTCGCAACCAATATGGCTTTTTTTCCTTTTTCGTTCACAAACGCGGTCAATTGCCCAAGACTCATCAACGAGCGGTGGGTGACCGCTTCAATCAACATCGGGAGATTCACGCCGGTGACAACAGTAAAATTCCATTTTTCAGAAAGTGCCAACGCCACATTGCTGGGTGTCCCGCCAAACATATCCACCAGAAGCAATGTCTCTTCACCCTCCTGCTGTGCAGGTAAAATAACCGCTTCCAATTTACCCACCAGATCCTCAATCCCTTCATGCATTTCCAGACAAACCGGTACCAAAGACGCTTGTTTGCCGACAATTAATTCTGTGGTCGTCACAAGTTCCATGGCCAAATGCCCGTGTGTGGTGATGATAATTTGGATCATGTGTGTCCCGCCTTCACAACTTCAGTTATGAATAAACAATTTATCAAAAATCAGCATCATATTAAATCACAATCAACTTTAAAATAACCCGGGCCAAACGCTGCGGATCATGCCGGAAATGATCTTTTCCCCGAGCCAGACGTGAACGAATCAACGTAACGCCCATCTCGTCCAACCGAGCGGCATCCTCTGCTCTGGCAAGCACCGGCTCCGCATTGCTTTGCCCGTATCGGCGCAGTATATCCTGACTCGGCACTTCCGTATTGGCCAATGCAAACTGGATAATATCCGGCCGCGTGTGTTCCCGGACAGCCTGGACATGGTCCACCACGCTCATCTTGTCCGTCTCCCCCGGCTGGGTCATCACATTACAAACAAATAGCTTCACTGCCCGGGAACCGGCGATATCATCCGCCAATCCATCCATCAGAAGATTTGGCAGAATACTGGTATACAAACTTCCCGGCCCCATGATAATGGCATCCGCCTCCGCAATAGCCTCACGCACTTCCGCCGAAGGCTTCACCTTGGCCGGCACCAGCCGCAACCGCTTGATGGGCTGTCGGCTCCGGCCGATCTTCGACTCCCCTTTAACAATGCTGCCATCCAACAACTCCGCTTCCAGACCCACCGAATCAAGTGTCACCGGCAATACCTGGCCGCTTACTGCCAAAACCTGGCTGGCTGCCTGAACACCGGTGGCAAAATCCCCGGTAATTTCACCCAGCGCGGTAATAAAAAGATTCCCAAACGAATGCCCTTCAATCCCGCTCCCCCGGCCTTTAAAGCGATGTTGAAAAAGCTGGCTCATGAGCGGGCTGGTCTCCGCCATGGCGACGAGGCAGTTGCGCAGATCACCGGGCGGCAGTGTCTTATACTCCCGGCGCAACCTGCCGGAGCTGCCGCCATCATCCGCCATGGTGACGACCGCAGTAATATTCGCGCTAAACTCCTTTAATCCGGATAACAATGCCGGCAGACCGGTGCCGCCGCCGATCGCCACCAATTTGGGCCCGCGCTTAAGCCGCAGGCGTTTCAATGCCACGGTCGCATATTCTTTTTCCCGCGCCGGCATCAACACCGTCAGGATGGAATACAAACTGCGGCGGAAAGCCAGTACCGCGCCGGTCACACCAAGCACCAATAACAAAAAATCAATAAAGCGCAGACTTTGAATCTGTTTGGCCAAAGGCCGGTAATCAATAACCCGGACCTCAAAATTTCTAAAAACATCCCCCATCATTCCCGAGACACCCACCCCGATAACCACTGCAGACAAAATAAGCAGGATAAGCCAGCGCTTTAAACGGACCCCGGGATAGAGCCAGCGCCAAGCCAGCCGCCGCTCCCAGCGCGGATTTAACTGTCGTTTTGCTTTTGAGGTTTTACGTGCCATGCGTCTCCCCGCATTTCCGTCCCAACTCACGATGATAAACAAGTGTATCACCGGCCAAACGTTTTTTCAGTGCATTGGCCATCACCACGGAGCGATGCTGTCCGCCGGTACATCCAAATGCAAAATGCAAGGTTGCTTTTCCTTCACGGACATAGTGAGGAATCAATCGTTTCAGCATGCCGGCGATGCTCTCAAGTGTCTTGCCTGCTTCCGGTTGCTGCATAACATAATTTTGTACTTTACGCTGCATCCCGGTACTTTTTTTCAATGCCGTGACATAAAAGGGATTAGGCAAAAAGCGCACATCAAAAATAAAATCCGCATCCTGCGGAAGTCCGAATTTATAGCCAAAACTGCTGACCGTAACATGCATTTTTCTTTGTCCGCGATTCAACCAGGCGGCCAACTGTCGGCGCAATTCAGGCGGTGTCAAACGCGTGGTATCAATAATCAGATCAGCGCTTTCCCGCAACCACGCCAATTGCCGGCGCTCAGAACGAATCCGATCATGAAATGTTTTCTTGCCGCGCAGTGGATGAGGACGCCGGGTCTCGGCAAACCGGCGGATCAATTCATTCTCTGCGGCTTCCAGGAAAATGATGCCAAAACTGGTTTTCCCGGTACGCAATGTCTGCAACGCCTGTTGCAAATCTTCCATAAATATCTGAGAACGAACATCCACCCCGACCGCCAAGGATGCCGTCGCGCCATTACTTTTTTTCAACAGCGCGATCCCCTGGGTCAAGAGCGGTGCCGGCAAATTATCCACGCAAAAATATCCGAAATCTTCAAGTTGATACAGCACATGATGTTTGCCTGCACCGGAAAGCCCGGTGACCAAAAGCAGTTTCTTTTTTTGCACATTAGCCTCACAAGGGTGACGGCGCCTTAGCGCTCGTCGTTTTGCATCCATGAAATCAATGTTTTGTTGAATTCTTTCGCTGTGTGGTGGCCGCTCTTTTTCAACCGCTGGTTCATTGCAGCGACCTCGATGATAATTGAAAGGTTGCGTCCGGGACGGACCGGGATAATAATACGCGGCAAATCAGTGCCTATAATCGTGTAGGTTAATTCATCAAGACCCAAACGGTCGTATTCCTTTTTATCATCCCATTCCTCGATGGTGGTGACCAATTCAATACGTTTCCGGTCGCGAATGGCCCCAATGCCAAATAAGTTTTTAATATTAATAATGCCCAAACCACGAATTTCCATATGATGGCGGATCAGCTCCGGACCGGATC
Source organism: bacterium (assembly GCA_021108215.1). Taxonomy (NCBI): domain Bacteria; species bacterium. The sequence continues at coordinate 31,110 of JAIORK010000047.1, forward strand.
CCATCAGAATTCTCTCAGCGGTTCGCTTGATGTCCACCAGATCATCCGCCACCAAACGATGTCCGCGCTCAACCAAATCAAGCGCACACTCGCTCTTGCCAATACCGCTTTTGCCTAAAATCAAAACGCCTATGCCGTAGACATCCACCAGCGTACCGTGCAATGACGTTTCCGGTGCCAATTTATCTTCCAGGTAAATGGTAAGTTCGGCAATCAGTTTTGTGGTAGGCATTTCCGATGTAAAAACCGGAACATTTTTCCCCTCAACCGCCAGTAACAATTCTTCAGGTGGTTCAAGCCCCTGGGTGATGACAAAACAGCAAACATCCCATTCCAACAATTTCCGGAAAAGCATTTTCACATGCTCTTTCCCCAGTCCCTGTAAAAAAGAAAGCTCCGTCCGTCCCAAAACCTGAATACGCTCAAAAGCAAAATAATCAAAATATCCGGCCAGGGCCAATCCGGGCCGGTTGATGTCCGGTACCATGATTTTACGGGAAAGACCTTCCCGGCCGGCGACAAGCTCCAAAGAAAGTCTGTCTTTTTGCTCTAAATAGAGTTCTTCAACAAGTAGGTTAATCATAAGAAGACCATCACCAGCCGTATGCCCGGCTTAGTGAGTGGCTTTCTCCTCCTCTTGAATAATCTTCACAACTTCTCCAGTACTTTGGGATGCCGTCAGTTTACGACGAATGTATTTATCCTTGAGCAGTCCTGAAATACGTGCGAGCGCTTTCAAGTGGGCACCGGCTGTTCCTTCCGGCGCAACCAACAGAAAGAAAATATAAACCGGTTCACCATCCAACGCCTCAAACGGGATGCCGGTTTTCGATAATCCAAATGCAGCCGTCAATTCCTTGACCGTATCGGATTTTCCGTGAGGAATGGCGATTCCCTGGCCAATACCGGTTGACCCCAATTCTTCACGTTCCAACAAAATCTGAACCATTTTCTTTTTGTCGCTCACATTGCCGCCGTCGACCAAAACTTCGACCAACTCTTCAATGACCTCTTTTTTGTTCTTAGCCTTGAGATCGACGGTAATGTTTTTTTCAGACAAAAAATCCATAATACGCATTTCGTGCGCCTCCTTTAAACTTAACCCTTACTGGTTATTCTTTTACAATCAATTTAAATGTGCCGTCTTTCTTTTTCGTCAAAACCGCCAACTGTTCGGTTTCGACATCTTCAAAAACCAGATACGTCGTACGCATGGCCTGTAGCTGCATCACAGCTTCTTCCTGTGTCATGGGTTTGCCCGCCACAGTATCCACTTCAATCACGGGTTCGCCGCCCGGCTCCGGTTTGCGTACCGGTTTTTTCGAAGAACGCTTTAGCGGATAGCGTGTCCCTGATGTTTTGACATCCGTTAATTTCTCATGCTGGCGCATGAGTTGTCGACCAATTTTTTCCGCGATGAGGTCGACCGATTGATACATATCTTTGGTAATTTGCTTACCGGTGGCGGCATAGGGTCCGTCCTTGACGATAACCTCAACCTGGTGGCGGTATCCTTCCACCGACAGGATGACATCCACCGTCGCATTGGCACCTAAAAAAGTCGACCATTTTTTAAACCGCTTCCTGACATATTGATTGAAGGCCTTGGTTATTTCAATATGTCGTCCCGTAATCAGCAGCTTCATGATGAATGCCTCCTTGAGTTTGGCTTAACCCCTATTCCAGTCGTCGACGCTGACTGGCCGGGAGAATCCGCATAACTTCCCGATACTTCGCCACCGTCCGGCGGGCGATTTGAAACCCTTTCTTTTTCAACATCTCCGTCAACCGCTGGTCGGAAAACGGACGCCGCGAATCCTCTACGGCGATCAATTCATTTAATGCCGCCTTTACACTGGTCGAAGAAACACCCGTCCCGTCATCGGTCTTGATCTGACTGCTGAAAAAATATTTCAGCTCAAAAAAACCACGCGGGGTTTGAATATATTTTTGGCTGGTGACACGCGAGATGGTCGATTCATGCATATTAACCTGTTCCGCAATCTCACGCAACGTCAACGGTTTTAAATGTTCAATCCCTTTTTCAAAAAAATCAAATTGCGCCTCAAGTATTGTTTCGACAACACGATAGAGGGTTTTTCGCCGCTGGTCAATATTTCTTATGAACCATTTGGCTTTTTCCAGTTTTTCTTCCAGAAACTGCCTGGTTTCCGCCGAAACGTCAGACCCCCGTTGCAAAAGCTTCCGGTACGTTTTATTCAGCTTTAACTCAGGCAATGAATCATCATTAATAATAATGATATACTGATCATCATGCTTCTCAATCACCACATCCGGTGTTACATACTCAACTTGACCGGAAAACTGATGCCGGCCGGGATAGGGATCAAGTCCGGAAATAACCTTGGCCGCCTGAACAACCTGGCTGCGGTGAACTTTCTCAGCCCGGACAATCTGATCAATCTGGTGCCGCTCCAACGCCTCAAAATGGCGCTCAACAATCTTTTCCGCCAAAGCATTACGTTCGGGAAGATACCGCAATTGAATTAAAAGACTTTCTTTAACATCCCGGGCACCCACGCCGATTGGCTCAAGATTCTGGATGATTGCCAAAACATCTGCAACAGTGTCTGTATCCGCGCCCGCCTCTTCCGCGATTTCTTCCAGCGGCATGGTAAAAAAACCACGCTCATCCAAATTGCCTATAATCAATTCACTAATACGATACTCCGCATCATTCGAACACTCCTGCCTAAATTGCCAAAGCAAATGTTCTTCCAGGGTAGACTGTTTTGCAATCTGCGGTTCTCTATAATCCGCATACGTCTCCCGGTCATACTTGGGTATCGCATAATCTTCATTGGGCCAAAAATATTCAGACCAGCGGTCTGCTTCCACCTCAGCTTGTTTGTTCCCATCTTCATTGAGATCAACTTCGCGGGTCATCTCACCTTCAGCCGCACTCCGCTCCTGGACCTCAGTGGCTGGTTTCAATTCATGGGCATCATCTTGAACACCCTCTTCTAAAAAAGGATTTTCCGACAACTCCTGATTTACCATATTGGCCAACTCAAGCGTTGGTAATTGCAGGACCTTTAACGCATGCTGTACCATGGGAGTTAAAATATGTCTTAGCTCTGGTCGAAGTATGGGTTTAAGCTCTAGTCCCAAAATAGATCCCTTCTCTCAACGGCAAAACCATCAACAAAACACATTAAATCCTGTTTTTTAAACCAAAGTTAGGGAATAAAATAACAGAGTGAGAATTATAGAATCGTTTTTTTCTTTTGTCAAGAATGCATGCCCTTAATTGTTGCATTTTGCGACTATTTTCCCAAGGCTATTCTCTCAAAAAGAAAATCCGGCAGACCGGCTGCGCGGATTTTTTCTTGAGCTTTTTCTATATTATAAGGCACTGCATGGATGCTGACCCGAAACGGCTTACTTTCCAGGAGCATCCATCGCGCACGCGGGTCATTATCCCGGGGTTGTCCCACGCTTCCGGGGTTGAGTAATACACGGCACTTCGGGTTCAACGCAAGCGTCCTAACCGAGTGTGTTTTAAATTCAGATCCTTGCCCAACGCGATGTATACGCACTGTATTCTTTGCCACCTCTTCCGCCACCATGATTTGGTGGGTGTGTCCAAAAACGCATATTCTTTCGTGAAAAGCTTCGAAGGTAACCTCAACATCAATCCGGTCGCGGATATAATGAAAAAACGCGGGTTGCCGGGGTGAACCATGTACCAAGCGTGCATCTTCACCGACTTTTACCATCGGCCATTGCCGAATAATATCCAGATGATCCGCCATGAGTTGATGACGTGTCCACCGGGCCGCCTGGTGGGCCCAATGATTCATCGGCATGTCTTGGACCGGCTGAAGCATGGCGGCTTCATGGTTCCCCAAAATCTTGACCCGACATTGTTTATCAATTTTTTCCAAACACGCTGCCGGGTCGGCGCCATATCCCACGACATCCCCCAAACAGTCAATGGCATCCGCGTGATATGCGGAAATATCCGCCAGCACAGCCTCCAGCGCTTCCAGATTACCGTGCACATCGGAAAAAACCGCAACCCGCATTTTAAAAAACCTCCGCAACGCAAAACGGCACCGTCTCTATAAACGATGCCGTTTTTTTAAATAATTTACTCTTCAATAATAATTGCCGCCGCCGGGCAGGTCGGCGCAGTATCTTTTGCCCGGGCTGCCAAATCACCTTCCGGTGCCGCTACTTTCACTTTGGCCAGTCCATCATCACCCATTTCAAAGACCTCCGGTAAATCCGTTACGCACAGACTGCAACCCGTGCACAGGCCCTCATCAATTGTTACTTTCATTAGTCTTTCCTCCTTCTTTATTTATATGGATTGTACTATCCATAGCATTGCCTAAAAACCGATTCACCGCATGTTCGATCACTTGCAAATCAATCATGGTGTTTTTACACGGACCCTCCGGCCGGGAATTGGAAAATGCCAATATTGGAATACGGCCCCGGACATCACGAATACCCACCAACAAATCCCTTTCACAGGCAACTGCAATAATCCCATAAGGACGTATCTGTCCAATCGCCTTGCGGGCCTCTGTGCCCCCAAATGCAACCACCTGTTCAAACCCATATTTTTCTTTTAAGGCCTTCAGTCCTAAAACACTCTCACGGCTCAAACAACGCGGGGCCAGCAAAAGCAACCGCCCGGGGTCTTTGATCGCGCGGGGCAAAACCTCGACCCGGTTATGTACCAAGACATAGGCATGACCGATCTGATCACGGGAAAACGCAAACAGCTTCCCGAACACCACCACCAGGGAAATCAACCAGCGGATGCCGCCCAACATCTTCAGCAAAGGCTTTAAAAAGCCGGCACCCCAATACACCAACACCAAAACAACAAAAAAGAACAATACATAAACGGTCCAGATCAAGGCCAGCCACATATTTAAAAACGGTACGCCCCATTCAACCAGCCGGGGAGTAATCAGCCAAATAATCCCCAAACCGAAAACATCCAATAACCACAATACCAATCCGGATAACAACAGAAAAACCCAGGCAGATACTTGCGTATCCTTGGCTTGCTGTGACCCGTCCCAATCAGCCCACTCATCACCCAATTTCCGATCCTGGGATGCTTGTTTTGATTTGTCAGGCGCTTCAAAAGACACGCAATAAACCCTACTTTCATCAAATACCCTGCAACAGCCAAGCAGTATAACCTTCCCCCGAATGACCGTCAAGCGAATTACAATCCCTTATCCTACAGGGTGAATTGTAACTTATAGTGCGACACATTCAACTCAGAAGACCTTTTTGCGTAA